>NZ_JAUEUE010000004.1:432500-449260 GCF_032485055.1 Bradyrhizobium sp. SZCCHNRI20481 | reverse complement strand
GATGCAGTCATGGCTCGAAATTGCACCGCGCCGAGCCCTCTCACCCCCCTAATTCGGATTCTTGCCCAGCCTCGACGACGCAAGCCGCGATCGTGCGACAAACTAACACGACGGGCAGTCCGTGCATGAGGCTCATGCGCAAACTGCCCGTCGTGCAACGTCTGATGCCGTTCCTACGGCTTGCCCCGTGATCTACAGCAAGCCGACCTTGTGCATGATGTCGCGGATCTGCGCCGGACTGGGATCACCGACCGCCGGGCTGGACCACTCGCTGGTCGTCGTTGCCGGGCCCCTGGCAACCGAACCGGCTCCGTTGAGCTTGCCATTGGGCGCCTGCGGCACCAGCGTCGGAGACGTCGCGCCGCTCTGCGCCTCGCCGCGCGCCAGTCCGAGCAGGCGACGGAGAACGTCGAGCGAGGGATCGGCCGTGGGCGCGGAGGCCACGCCCGCTTCCAGGCCGAGTGCGCGCATCGCGTTCGGCAGTCCGGCACCCGAACGGTTGGGATCGCCGAACTGCAGCGGCGTCGATGTCTCCTTCAGGATCTGGAACAGCCGCTCCACACGCCGCGCGTCGCGTGTCGCGAACTGGCCCTTGAAGTCGGGATGATGCGCCAGCACGAGCGCGGCGAGACCGGTGACGTGCGGCGTGGCCATCGAGGTGCCGTCCCAGGCCCCGAAGCCATCCGTCGGCAGCGAGGACACGATGCCGACGCCCGGCGCGCAGACGTCGATCTCCGGCCCAAAGCAACTGAACTTCGCCGGAAAATATCCGTCGGCGCTCCGGAAGCCGTCCAACCCCTGCTGGGCGTGGAAGCTGTCCTCGGGAAACTCGCCCCATTTGCCCATCGCGGCGACCGCCAGGCAATGCGGCGTCGAGCCCGGAAACTGGACCGGCCCCGACGAGTTTCCCGCGGCGACGATACAGGCGAGGCCCATCTGCTTGGCCCGCAAGATCCGCTCCTCGATGATCTGCGACGGCTCGCCGCCGCCCAGACTCATGTTGGCGATGTCGATGCCATTCTCCATGCAGTAGTCGAGCGCCGAGACGAGATCGCTGAACCGGCCGCCCGGGAAGATCCGGCAGACATGGATTTCGGCCGCCGGAGCGAAGCCGCGAATGCCTCCGCCGGAGCCGATCGGTCCGCCGGCGATGATCCCGGCGCAATGCGAGCCGTGACCGATGGTATCGACGGTCCAACTCGCGGGATCATTGCCGACGATGCTCTTGCCGATCGTGACGCTGTGCAGATTGCGATGCGTCGGCGCGGCGCCGGAATCGATCACCGCAATCTTCACTCCCGCGCCGTTATAGGCGAGGGGCAGGCGATCGAGGCCCATCGCGCGCTGGCCCCAACCCAGCAATTGCTGGCCGGGAAATCCGCGCAGATAGGCGCCGAGCGTCTTCGCGGCGATGCGGTTCACGCTGTCGGGGGTCAGTTGCGGACGATCGAGCCAGAAGGTCCAGTAATCGACCCGCGGCTTGATCAGGATCGAGCGGATGGTGTCGGGCGTCTCGCCCTGAATCTTGAGCGTGACGCGGCCGCTGGCGTCGGTGACGCCCTGAACCGGCCACACGCTGCCGAACACGTACACTTCCACCTCCGGCAGCGGGCCGCTCTCGCCGACCACTTCGATCGTCGTCGAGAACCCGTCGGCCAAGGGAATGAGAACGCCGGGATTGGGAAGCTGGTGCGGCGCCGGCACCTGGGGGACGGTCGGATCGAGCATGTAGGTGAGCGGCGCATCGCGCTCGACCGCGAGCCGTGCTCCGGCCTGGGCCTTCAGCAATTCGGCCTTGTCGGGCGCCATGCGGGCCAGCACCATCGGGCCGAGCGGTGCTTGTCCTGGGTCGGCGCTCTGAAATCCGAGCAGGCGCGGCGGCTGAATTGTCTTCACCACGTCGATGTCGGGGCTGTTTGTCAGTTGCTGGACGATGAAGTCGGCGCTGAAGGTCCCAAGCCCCATCTGCTGGCGCGGTGCCAGGATGTACTGCGCCCGCCGTTGCGAGATCGTTGCGCCGGGTTGACCCGTTGCTGGCGCCGCCGTGCCGCCGTCGCTGCGGCTGGTCCCTTGTGCGGCTGGGGCTGATGCGGCGGTCACCCGTGCTGCGGCCTGCGGTGCGGCAGCGGCCTCGGCTGACGGCTGCGCCGCTCCGGGTTGTGCTCCGGTGCCGTTGACGGCCGTGCCGGCCGCATCCTTCTGATCCGAGATTTCAGGCTTGCTTCGTGCGGCCATTTGCGGGCTCCTTCATCCTCGCTCGTGACATCGTCGGGAGGCGCCGCTGAAGTCAGCCGGCGCCAAAGGGTTTCAGCGGAGCGTTCGGCTCCACCACGATCGTGCTGAAAGTCGATCGGAGGCGATCGGCCTGGCTCTTCGTCATCGACAGGATGACGACGTCAGGTGCGACCTGACCGACGCGTTTCACGCTGGGCTCGCGGCTCAAGTGATCAGCGAGCTGGCCGGACTTGACCGGCTCGCCTTGCACGATGAATTCCTGTTCTGAGTTCGGATCCGCCATGCGTCGTTCCCTCCATGTCAGGTCGGCGGTGGGCGGACTTTTCGTGCGCCCACCGCTTCACTCTCTTGGACCCGCGTTGCGATGTCGCGGGTCGTTGCTTCCAATCGGTCGTCCTAGTGCATCGTGCCGGCGGGCTGGCCGGTGCTGAAGATGCCGAGCGTGTGCCCGATGTTGAGGCCGGTCTGCGCGCCCTGGCCGATCTTCTTCAGCACGCTCCAGAAGCCCTGCAGCTCCATGTCGGTCGGCTGCGCCGCGGCCTGCTGGCCCGGCTGGCCGGCGCTGAAGATGCCGAGATTGTGGCCGACGTCGAGGCCGGTCTGGACGCCCTGTCCGATCTTCTTGAGCACGCTCCAGAAGCTCTGCAGCTCCATGTCGGTCGGCTGCGCGGCCGCCGCCTGCTGGCCCGGCTGGCCGGCGCTGAAGATGCCGAGATTGTGCCCGACGTCGAGGCCGGTCTGGACGCCCTGGCCGATCTTCTTGAGCACGCTCCAGAAGCTCTGCAGCTCCATGTCGGTCGGCTGCGCCGCCGCAGCGGCTTGCGGACCGGTGCTGAAGATGCCGAGGTTGTGGCCGACATTGATGCCGGTCTGGACGCCCTGACCGATCTTCTTGAGCACGCTCCAGAAGCCCTGCAGTTCCATGTCGGTCGGCTGCGCCGCGGCGGTGGCGGCTTGCGGACCGGTGCTGAAGATGCCGAGGTTGTGGCCGACATTGAGGCCGGTCTGGACGCCCTGACCGATCTTCTTGAGCACGCTCCAGAAGCCCTGCAGCTCCATGTCGGTCGGCTGTGCCGCGGCGGTGGCGGCTTGCGGACCGACGCTGAAGATGCCGAGGTTGTGGCCGACGTTGAGGCCGGTCTGGGCGCCCTGTCCGATCTTCTTGAGCACGCTCCAGAAGCCCTGCAGCTCCATGTCGGTCGGCTGCGCCGCGGCGGCGGCCTGCGGATCGGTGCTGAAGATGCCGAGGTTGTGGCCGACATTGAGGCCGGTCTGGACGCCCTGTCCGATCTTCTTGAGCACGCTCCAGAAGCCCTGCAACTCCATCTCCGACGGCTGCTCGGTGCCGGGGCCGACGGAGAACGGCGCGAACCCGCCCGCGATTCCGCCGATGGCGCCGCCGAAGTCCCGGCCGGTCTTGCCGCCGATCAGGCGTCCGATCGCTTGTCCGGCGAACCTGCCGAGAACGGAGCCGAAGATCCCTTCGGGATTCAGTTGACCAAAGTCCTCAGTCGATTGCTGCATGCCACTCATGTTGAGCCTCCTCGCTCGTTATCTGACCTCTGAGCGACGCGCCGCTTGACCTCATCAGGAGTAGTTGCTGCGCGACGTCGATCGAGGGCGATGTTGCGCGTGTGGCCGTGATGCAAGTGTCAAGCGGGGCGTGAAAGTGCCGTCAAAATCGATCATGTGAGGCACGCATGGAGCAAGGGTCGCGCGGATCGTCAGACGCGAAGCATGCGCCTGATTTCGCGCTGCAGGGTTTCGGTTTCGCTCTCCGGCGTGGCACCGACCTGCTTGCGCAGGACGGTGCGGCAGAAGTCATATTGACGCAGGGCGTCGGCGCGGCGACCCTGCTGTGCGTAGCAGCGCATCAGGGTGCGGTGGACGTCCTCCTGCAGCGGATCGGCGGCCAGCACGCGCAACGAGAATGTCTTGGCGATCTCCACATGTTCGGGGCCGCCGACGTCCAGCAGGCCCGCGATGGCCCGTATCGCTCGCGTCTTCAGTCGTTGACGCTCGGCGGAGAGCCATGCCTCGAACGCGCAGGACGTCGAGCTGATGCCGTCGAGCAACTCGCCTCGGAACAGCGCGGCGGCGCGCGCCATGGTTTCCAGATCGCCGAGCTGCAGCAGCAGCTCGAACTCCTGCACGTCGGTGCTAACGGCGTTCGGATGGATGCGGATGTCGTCCCGTTCCGCCGAAATGACGTCGGCGCATTGCGGCAGCACCCGGCGCAGCGTCAACAGGGCCTGGCGAAGGTTTGCGCGCGCGTTGTCGCCGAAGCGGCCTTCCCACAGGAGTGCGGCAAGCTTGCTGCGTGAAATGCCGTGCGGAGAGGTAAGGGCGAGATAGCCCAGGAGTGTTGCAGCCTTGCGGCTTGGGATGACGACCTGCTCGCCGGAGACGCGTTTGATTTCAAGACCGCCAAAGAGATTGATACGCAGCAGACTCATTGTCTCTCTCCTCTGAATGGCGACTCGCTGCGATCGGCGTCAGCCTGCAGAAGTCGAGCTTCTCGTGCGATGAGAATGAGCGGCTGCAGCCGGATCAGGTCTGCACAGTCGTCGCCGAAGGGCGAGCCGCCACGCTGTCGTTGTCATCGTCGAAATGAGATCGGCAATGCAGTTAAGTCTGTCCGAGCAACGTTCGGTTCAATCTTGGATTGTATGACGAAGCGACACCGGGCCGGCTGGGCTTGCAGTATGCACTCCATCGGGTCCAGTCTGCGCGCAGCCGGAACCGCACGCTGTGAGCTACGGCACACTCGAGGACGGACACGCGCGTTGCGGTATCCTCTGGTTATGGTGATGAAGCACGGGATTGTTCCGATGAGATCGTTCCGCAAGGAACTTTGGTTCCAGACACCGGGCCGTCGCGCCTTCATCAACATCACGGATGATGTCGAGGCGGCGCTGAAGGAGAGCGGGGTGCGCGAGGGACTCGTGCTGGTCAACGCCATGCACATCACCGCGTCGGTCTTCATCAATGACGACGAGAGCGGGCTGCATTTCGACTACGAGCAATGGCTGGAGAAGCTGGCGCCGCACGAGCCGGTGGCGGGCTATCGCCACAACCGGACCGGCGAGGACAATGCCGACGCCCACATGAAGCGCCAGATCATGGGCCGCGAGGTCGTGGTCGCGATCACCGGCGGCAAGCTCGATTTCGGTCCGTGGGAGCAGATCTTCTACGGCGAGTTCGACGGCGGGCGGCGCAAGCGCGTGCTGATCAAGATCATCGGCGAGTAGGCGAGTCCGTCGCGACTTTGGCAGGGCTTGCTCGAACAGGCCGTCATTGCGAGGAGCGCAAGCGACGAAGCAATCCAGGGCCACGACGGCAGCTTGTCTGCGTAGCCCTGGATCGCTTCGCTGGCGCTCGCGATGACGGAGGAGGTAGCAATAGCCTCAGCTGTCATGCCCGCGCAGGCTGGCATCCAGTGCGCCGTGGCCTCACGGGCGATCCCACTGCCATCTCGCAACACTGGATCGCGGCGCCGCGCGCGCTTGGCCTGATCGTCACGGCAGAGTCCGATTCATGCTGGACGTGATCGTCGCTGGAATGGGCAAAGCCGGCTCGCGAAGCAGCCTGGCCCGCTGCGCCTTGCGTGTCGAGCAGAGCCGGAACGCTTCGGCTGCGCAACTATCCCGCCATCGACCGCGGATCCCGTGGCCCCCATCGCCCGGCCTCGACCAGCGCGATGAAGCGCTCGACCGCTTCGTTGAACAGCACCGGCTCCTCCAGGTTCAGCACGTGGCCGGACTTGGGGAAGAAGGTCAGGCCCGAGGCCGCCAGATGCTGCTTGAGGAACAGGCTCGGCGCGATGCAGGCGTCGTCCTCGTCGCCGCAGATGATGAGGGCCGGCGTCGGCACGCCGCGGATGGCGTCGGTCATTGTAAAGATCGAGGGCCGGCCACCCTGGAAACCGCGCATGGTGTTGGCTGAGCCGCGCGCGTCATGGCGGGCGAGGGCGGCGTAGAAGTCGGCGTGGCCGCGCGGGTCCTTGACCAGGAAGGGAATGCGGCCGGGCGCCTCGCGCGTCACCTTGGCGGTCTCGGCTGAGCCCAGGGTCTCGAACTGCTCGGCGGTGGCGCGGCACTGGGCGCGGAAGGCGTCGAGTTGCTCAAGGCTGGAGCCGGAGCCGACCCCGGCCAGCACCATCGAGCGGATGCGCCCGGGCGCGTTCAGCGCCACCTGCAGCGAGGAATAGGAGCCCATCGACAGGCCGACGAAGTGGGCGCTGGCGATGCCGAGATGGTCCAGCACCGCCAGCGCGTCGGTGTAGAAGTGCACGTAGCTGTAGACGTCGGGCGCGGCCGGCACGTCCGAGGGCGTGTAGCCGCGCGCGGCGTAGGCGATGCAGCGGTGGCGCCGCGCGAAGTAGCGCAGCTGCGGCTCCCAATTGGTGTGGTCGGCGGCGAACTCGTGCAGGAAGATGAGCGGCGTGCCCGCGCCGACCTCTTCGAAATAGAGGCGAACGCCGTCTTTCGCCGTTGCGTGGGGCATCGTCATCTCCTCCCGTGTCACGTGCTGCATGATGACGAGTCGCGCGACACGCGACAATGGTCGGGCCAGCGCCTTGTTTTCGCCGCGACATAGACTCGGAATCACCCTCTCGCCGCCAGCCTTTCGCCGTCGATGGTCATGGTTTCGTCACACCGCAACATTTTACGGACCGCCGCTGGCGGCTTGCAGAGGGGCCGCGCTGAGGGACCAGGGGGTGCCAAGTCAGGTACTGGGGGAAGTAACAGAAGGATTGAGTATGGTTGTGTCTACCCTTCGCCGGTCGCTTCACATCGTTGCGTTAACCATGTGCTCGGCAGTCGTCGCCGTCACCGCAACACCGGCTTCGGCCCGTCCGCATCACGGCTCCGGGCATCATGCCCACCGCAGCCACGGCGGCCATCACTACGCAAGATATCATCACCACGGCCGGTCCGTCGCCCGGTTGTCGCGCTGGGAGCGCGGCGTGGCGCGGGTGCAGGTGAGCGGCGTTGCCGACGCGCAGGCCAGCGTCATGATGCCGGGCACGGCGTCTGACGGCATGGCGTCGTCCGGCGGCTTCGGCGGCGGCAGCAGCGTCGTCTCCGCGGCGCGCAGCTACATCGGCAGCGGCAACCCGACCGGCCGGCGCAGCCTGTGGTGCGCCCGTTTCATGAACATGGTGCTGGAGCGGACCGGCCATCGCGGCACCGGCTCCGACATGGCGCGCTCGTTCGCGAGCTATGGCCAGCGCGTCTCCGGCCCGCAGGTCGGCGCGATCGCGGTCATGAGCCGCCGTGGCGGCGGACATGTCGGCGTGGTCTCGGGCGTCGATGCCCAGGGCAACCCGATCGTCATCTCCGGCAACAACGGCAACCGCGTGCGCGAGACCGCGGTGTCGCGCGGCCGGGTGTATGCGTATGTGATGCCGAACTGACCAATCTCGAACTGATGAATCGAGCCGTCGAGGCTCGCTCGGTGTGCGCCTCCCCCGCTTGCGGGGGAGGTCGCATCGCATCGAAGATGCGATGCGGGTGGGGGAAGTCTCTCCACACGAAGATTTTCGGGTGGGGCGGCCCCCACCCCAACCCTCCCCCGCACGCGGGAGAGGGGGCGCGCCGCCGATGCGGCCAGCGCTCGAACTACACCAGCCGCGGCTGCTCCACGGCGAGTTCGTCGCCAACGGCGATATCACCGGCTTCGATCACCTCGGCATAGATGCCGCATTCATTGTTGCCGCGCCGGGTCATCAGCGCGGGCGGGATGTCGAGGTCGCGGGCGGCCGTGTCCGGGTCGACGTTGACCGCGGCGCAGCGGGTGGTGGTCTTCACGACCTTGAGCCGCGCCGAGCCGATGCGCAGCGTCTCGCCCATGAGCGAGGTCTCGTGCCAGGCCTGCCAGCCGGTGACGTAGACGTTGGCGCGGAAGCGCAGCGGGTGCACGGGAGCGCCGACCAAAGTCTCGATCTCCGCGATGGAGGCGAGGTTGATGATCGAGACCACCTTGCGCGCCAGGTCCGTGAAACTGTAGCCGCCGCCCGACAGCAGCTTTGGTGGCCCGCGCAGCTCGTCGGCGAACTCGCCTGCGAAGAAGCGCTCGATCGCCGCGCGGCCTTCGGGGCTCTCGAGATCGCCTTGCACGACGACGGCGTCGTCCCTGCGGATGGTGAGGATATTCGTCGCGTCGTCGAACACGGTCTTGAAGCCGGCGAGGCGCTCGTTGCGCATCAGCATGAGATACGCCGTCTTCGGCCGCCAGACCGGAGCGTCCGGATCGAACCCGCTGGGGCCGTTCTCCAATGCGTAGCGGCGGTCGGCCGGTAAGGTCTGGCCGACCCGCAGAGGTGCCGTCTGCAATGGTTCCGGGGTAAGGCCCTTGACCGGATAGCGGTACAGGCCGGCGATGCGCGCGGGACGGGTCTGGCTCATGCCGCCTCATAGGAGATTCCCATGGCCGCGGCCAGGGCACACGAATTTGTGAAACGGCCTCTTCCGTTTTTGGCCCGCCTTCCCACATTTCAGCTCAAGCCGGGCGCAAGCCGGCGACGTCAGGGGTGCGGCGTTGATGGACGTCAACGTGCGCGGTCCGAAACCCAATGAAGATGCTGAAATCGTGCCTTCGGGGCGTCACAGCAGGCTGAGGGAAATATCATGAATATCGAAAAATATACCGAGCGCGCCCGGGGCTTCATCCAATCGGCGCAATCGCTGGCCGTGCGCGACGGCCATCAGCAATTCTCGCCGCTGCATCTGCTGAAAGTCCTGCTCGACGACGGCGAGGGACTTGCGGGCGGTCTCATCGACCGCGCCGGCGGCAATTCGCGCGCGATCCTGAAAGCGACCGAGGATGCGCTGGGCAAGCTGCCGAAGGTGTCGGGCAGCGGCGCCGGACAGGTCTATCTGTCGCCCGAGCTGGCGCGCGCCTTCGACGCGGCGGAGAAGGCGGCCGAGAAGGCCGGCGATAGTTTTGTCACGGTCGAGCGGCTGCTGCTCGGGCTGACGCTGGAGAAGAACAGCGAAGCAGGCGGCATCCTCGCCAAGGGCGGCGTCACCGCGCAGAACCTCAACGCGGCGATCGAATCCCTGCGCAAGGGCCGCACCGCCGACTCGGCGACCGCCGAGAATGCGTATGATGCGCTGAAGAAATATGCCCGCGACCTGACCCAGGCGGCGCGCGACGGCAAGCTCGATCCGGTGATCGGCCGCGACGAGGAGATCCGCCGTACGATTCAAGTTCTGTCCCGGCGCACCAAGAACAATCCCGTACTGATCGGCGAGCCCGGCGTCGGCAAGACCGCGATCGTCGAAGGCCTCGCGCTGCGCATCGTCAATGGCGACGTGCCGGAGAGCCTGAAGGACAAGCGGCTGTTGTCGCTCGATCTCGGCTCCCTGATCGCGGGCGCGAAATATCGCGGCGAGTTCGAGGAGCGGCTGAAGGCCGTGCTGCAGGAGGTCACGTCAGCCGAAGGCACCTTCGTGCTGTTCATCGACGAGATGCATACCCTGATCGGCGCCGGCAAGGCCGACGGCGCGATGGATGCGTCGAACCTGCTGAAGCCCGCGCTGGCCCGCGGCGAGCTGCACTGCATCGGCGCGACCACGCTCGACGAGTATCAGAAGCACGTCGAGAAGGACGCGGCGCTGGCGCGGCGCTTCCAGCCGGTCTACGTCACCGAGCCGACGGTCGAGGACACCATCTCGATCCTGCGCGGCCTGAAGGATAAATACGAGCAGCATCACGGCGTGCGCATCACCGATTCCGCGCTGGTGGCCTCGGCGACGCTGTCGAACCGCTACATCACCGACCGCTTCCTGCCCGACAAGGCCATCGACCTGATGGACGAGGCGGGCGCGCGGCTGAAGATGCAGGTCGATTCCAAGCCGGAAGAGCTGGATTCGATGGATCGCGAGATCATCCGGCTCAAGATCGAGCAGGAAGCGCTGAAGAAGGAGACCGATCCGGGGTCCAAGAGCCGGCTGCTGACCTTGGAAAAGGAGCTCGCCGATCTCTCGGAGAAGTCGGCTGGCCTGACTGCGCGCTGGAGCGCGGAGAAGGACAAGCTGTCGAACGCGCAGAAGCTCAAGAGCGAGCTGGACGGCCTGCGCATCGAGCTCGCCAACGCGCAGCGCCGCGGCGAGTATCAAAAAGCGGGCGAGCTGGCCTATGGCCGCATCCCTGAGCTGGAGAAGCAGCTGGCCGACATCGAGGCCAAGGAGAATGCCGGCGAGATGATGGAGGAGGCGGTCACCGCCAACCACATCGCGCAGGTGGTCTCGCGCTGGACCGGCGTGCCGGTGGACAAGATGCTCGAGGGCGAGAAGGACAAGCTCCTGCGCATGGAGGATTCTCTCGGCAAGCGCGTCGTCGGCCAGTTCGAGGCCGTGCATGCGGTCGCGACCGCCGTGCGGCGCTCGCGCGCCGGCCTGCAGGACCCGAACCGACCGATGGGCTCGTTCATGTTCTTGGGCCCCACCGGTGTCGGCAAGACCGAGCTGACCAAGGCGCTCGCCGAGTATCTGTTCAACGACGAGACCGCGATGGTCCGGCTCGACATGTCCGAGTACATGGAGAAGCACTCGGTGTCGCGGCTGATCGGCGCGCCTCCCGGCTATGTCGGCTATGACGAGGGCGGAGCGCTGACAGAGGCCGTGCGGCGCCGGCCGTACCAGGTCGTCTTGTTCGACGAGATCGAGAAGGCGCATCCGGATGTCTTCAACGTGCTGCTGCAGGTGCTCGACGACGGCCGCCTGACCGACGGCCAGGGCCGCACCGTCGACTTCCGCAACACGCTGATCATCATGACCAGCAATCTCGGCTCCGAGTTCCTGGTCAATCAGCCGGAGGGCGAGGATACGTCGGAGGTGCGCGAGCTGGTGATGGGCACGGTGCGCGGGCATTTCCGGCCCGAGTTCCTCAACCGCGTCGACGAGATCATCCTGTTCCACCGCTTGCAGAAGAGCGAGATGGGGCGGATCGTCGAGATCCAGTTCACACGGCTCCAGAAGCTGCTGGAGGAGCGCAAGATCACCTTGTCGCTGGATGGCGACGCGCGCGACTGGCTCGCCGCCAAGGGCTGGGATCCGGCTTATGGCGCACGGCCGTTGAAGCGGGTGATCCAGCGTAGCGTGCAGGATCCGCTCGCCGAGATGATCCTCGCCGGCGATGTCAAGGACGGCGACAAGGTCGCCATCTCCTCGGAAGGCAATGTGCTGACCTTCAACGGCAAGGCGCATCGCACCGCCGAGATCGCGACGTTCGAGGCGCCGATCCCGAAGCGCAAGCTGAACTGAAGCGGCGCTGCGCCGAATGCAAGCAAAGGCGGCCCGCGCTGAGCGATCAGCGCGGGCCGCCTGCATCGGCAAAAAGACTTCCTTGGGTTGAACGGACCAGCCCGGCGAGGCCGGGTTTTTAGCGGCTGACCTGGATCGGGCCGGCGTCGGAGATGCGCGAGGCACCGGCACCGCGGCTGGTCATCATCTGGTCGACGCGATCGCGCTCCTTCTCGAAGCTGGCCATGATCTGGCCTTCGAGCGACCGGCCGCGCGGCAGCTTCACGCGCATCGGGTCGACGAAGCGGCCGTTGACCAGGATCTCATAGTGGACGTGCGGGCCGGTCGACATGCCGGTCGAGCCGACGAAACCGACGACCTGGCCCTGGCGCACGCGCTTGCCGGGCTCCATGCCCTTGGCAAACGCCGACAAGTGGCCATAGGCCGTCTCGTAGCCGTTGTTGTGCTTGATCCGGATGTACTTGCCGTAACCGCCTTCGGTGCCGACCTTCTCGAGAACGCCGTTGCCGGAGGCGAAGATCGGGGTGCCGTAGGCGGTGGCCCAGTCGACGCCGGTGTGCATCTTCACATAGCCGAGGATCGGATGGCGGCGGCCGCCGAAGCCGGAGCGCATGATCGCGTTGTTGACCGGCTTGCGCACCAGGAACTTCTTCGCGCTCTTCCCGGTCTCGTCGTAATAGTCGACGACGCTGTCGTCGGGGGTCTGGAACCGGTAGTATTTCTTGGTCTCGCCGCCGACCGTCAGCGCAGCGAACAGCACCTCGGTCTTGTCGTTGTTGCCGGGCTTGTCGTCATCGTCGCCGGCATAGAAGACGTCGAACGAATCGCCCGGCTGCACCTTGCGCTGGAAGTCGACGTCGTAGGAATAGATCCGGATCATGTCCTCGATGACCGGCGTGGGCACCTTGTTGCGCATCGCCGTCTCGTAGATGCTCTGATAGAGGCGGACACCGGTGCCGTCATCCTCCTCGTCATTGGTGTTGTCGGCGGTCTCGGTGACCGTGTTCATGCTCTGCGCGTCCACGGCGACGTATCGTCCGAGGTCCGACAGCGCGGCCACCGCCTCGATCATGGTGTCGTTGGCGATGATGACCCGGAACGGCTGCAGCCGGGCGCCGGGGGCAGGGCCGGACGGCGCCATCAGGATACGGAGCTTCTCGCCTTCTTTCAGCCCGCCGTCACGGCCGCGTGGGCCGAGCTGGGCGGCAATCGCCCTGGCCTCGTCGGGCGTCGCGCCCTGGTCGCGCAGGATCGAGGTGACGGTATCGCCCTTCTTGACCAGGTGGACACGCTCGCCGAGCGGATTGCCGCCGGTGATCTGGTCCTTGGTCTTGGGGAGCAAGGTGACATTTTCCGGCACCACCCGGGTCTCGAAGCCGGCGTAAGGATCTGGCGAGGTGCCGTCATTGGCGTAGGACAGTTTCAGGTCGCCGCCTTGGACGGCCTGTGCACTGGCCGCGTCAGCGGCGGCATTGGCGAGCGAGGCGTAGCGGACGCCGCCATTGTTGCCGCGCCAGTTCGCCGCATCGCGAACCCGCATGACGATTTCGTCGAGCGCCACCGAGGTCGCGATCTTCGCCTTGGGGAGCACCGCGGCGAGATCCTTGGTCACGAACGAGACTTCGGCGTCGGGCTCGACGGCCTCCGGATTGTTCGGATCCTCGCCGGACCCGGTCTTGTCGTTGTCGGTGTCGCTCAGCAGGCGCTGGGCGTTGAACGGCGGGATCTTGGCGGAAAGATCGCTCGTCGTCATCGACAGGTTGCCCGAGATCCGGACATAGGGACGGACCCGGATCAGCTCGCGCGATCCGGCGCGGGTCACGGTCGAGATGCGCACCACATTGCGCGCGGCCGCCGCTTCGCTCGGCGGCGGCAGGCGATCGCTCTTGCGCAGGGTGGCAACGCGGTCATTGGCGCCGAAGGCGCCGCGCAGCGCGCTCTCCATCCGCTCCGGCATGCGAGCGAAGGTCATTTCGCCGTCGAGCGACGCAAAAACGGCGCCGCCGATCAGGGCTGCGCCGCATAGACCAGTCAGAATCGTACCGGAGAACCATTGCACGGAGACGCGGCGGCGATCGATCACCGCGGCCTCGGAGCCATCGACCGATAGCGGCGGCTCATGACCGAGATCGATCATGCCGACCTCGCGTCCATACCCCCCGCGTGACGTCCGATGGTTCAACCTTCGTCCCCCAAGTTCAAAGTCAGCGCCGAAATCACTCAGCTGCCGGTCGGCTTAACGTCCAAGACAAACGGCTCGGAATGATGGCGCGCTTCTGACGGTTCGAGACTCTCTGGCCCGAAAGCCGGAATCCGCGAACCGCTATTGTTCTTCAGGATCTCTCGATGTCGTCTCGGCCGTATGAGTCAGGCGAAGGGCTCGCCACTTCCTTGATCTGGATCATCCTTGAATCGATGGCGGTCCCCGCTGGACCCAAATCAACCCAGGTCGATGCTTAACAAATCGTCGCAGGATTGTGGCCCAAGTGGGGCACGAAGTCCGCAAGAAGTCTGGGTTCTCTGGCCGTCCCGGAAAAAATGATTCGATGCGACGATTTGTTGACATTGGGCGTTGACACCCCGATCGGACCCCCCTATAAGCACGGTCACTGAGCGCGGCGCCGCTTCGGGACACACCGAGGCGAGCATTCGCGCCAATATTGCTCCTCACTTCTGCTGAGCGATGCACAACCGGTAGAACCCGGTTGCTCATCGACGTCGGAAAAGGTTGGGCGACCCCTCCATCCGAGGGTGGGACTGAGGTCCCGGGCTGTTTGACAAGTGAAGATGAAGAAAGAGAAACGTGGACGGCGGAGTCCTTGCGGGTCTCGGGATTGAAGGCTTCGGCTTTTGGTTCTGGGATCGGACGAGAAGACTTCGGCGGACAATGTTTCAAAGGTAACACCATGGTTTTCGCGCTGTGAAGCGTGGAGATCGATTGGTGGGACCTCGTCAAACGTTGTGATCAGCCGGTTCAAAGCTTCAAGTTCAACTTGAGAGTTTGATCCTGGCTCAGAGCGAACGCTGGCGGCAGGCTTAACACATGCAAGTCGAGCGGGCGTAGCAATACGTCAGCGGCAGACGGGTGAGTAACGCGTGGGAACGTACCTTTTGGTTCGGAACAACACAGGGAAACTTGTGCTAATACCGGATAAGCCCTTACGGGGAAAGATTTATCGCCGAAAGATCGGCCCGCGTCTGATTAGCTAGTTGGTGGGGTAATGGCCCACCAAGGCGACGATCAGTAGCTGGTCTGAGAGGATGATCAGCCACATTGGGACTGAGACACGGCCCAAACTCCTACGGGAGGCAGCAGTGGGGAATATTGGACAATGGGGGCAACCCTGATCCAGCCATGCCGCGTGAGTGATGAAGGCCCTAGGGTTGTAAAGCTCTTTTGTGCGGGAAGATAATGACGGTACCGCAAGAATAAGCCCCGGCTAACTTCGTGCCAGCAGCCGCGGTAATACGAAGGGGGCTAGCGTTGCTCGGAATCACTGGGCGTAAAGGGTGCGTAGGCGGGTCTTTAAGTCAGGGGTGAAATCCTGGAGCTCAACTCCAGAACTGCCTTTGATACTGAAGATCTTGAGTTCGGGAGAGGTGAGTGGAACTGCGAGTGTAGAGGTGAAATTCGTAGATATTCGCAAGAACACCAGTGGCGAAGGCGGCTCACTGGCCCGATACTGACGCTGAGGCACGAAAGCGTGGGGAGCAAACAGGATTAGATACCCTGGTAGTCCACGCCGTAAACGATGAATGCCAGCCGTTGGTGGGTTTACTCACCAGTGGCGCAGCTAACGCTTTAAGCATTCCGCCTGGGGAGTACGGTCGCAAGATTAAAACTCAAAGGAATTGACGGGGGCCCGCACAAGCGGTGGAGCATGTGGTTTAATTCGACGCAACGCGCAGAACCTTACCAGCCCTTGACATGTTTGGGACCGGTCGCAGAGATGTGACCTTCTCTTCGGAGCCCGAAACACAGGTGCTGCATGGCTGTCGTCAGCTCGTGTCGTGAGATGTTGGGTTAAGTCCCGCAACGAGCGCAACCCCCGTCCTTAGTTGCTACCATTTAGTTGAGCACTCTAAGGAGACTGCCGGTGATAAGCCGCGAGGAAGGTGGGGATGACGTCAAGTCCTCATGGCCCTTACGGGCTGGGCTACACACGTGCTACAATGGCGGTGACAGTGGGAAGCTAAGGGGCAACCCTTCGCAAATCTCAAAAAGCCGTCTCAGTTCGGATTGGGCTCTGCAACTCGAGCCCATGAAGTTGGAATCGCTAGTAATCGTGGATCAGCACGCCACGGTGAATACGTTCCCGGGCCTTGTACACACCGCCCGTCACACCATGGGAGTTGGCTTTACCTGAAGGCGGTGCGCTAACCAGCAATGGAGGCAGCCGACCACGGTAGGGTCAGCGACTGGGGTGAAGTCGTAACAAGGTAGCCGTAGGGGAACCTGCGGCTGGATCACCTCCTTTCTAAGGATGGCTCTTCAGCATGATCTTCGGATCGACTGGTCTTCGGACCGGTCAGCTATCGAGCTGTTTTAGAAACATCAGGGGCCACCGAGACCGCCAGGTCTTGCGTGAGCTCCATTGGCGGGATTTCGCCGTCTTCGTTTCTCTTTCTTCGCGGACGAACACGCTGCCTGGGGCTGCGCGGTCGCTGCTTTTGCTTCGTAGGCTTTGGCCTTCGCTGGCCGGGTGGTGACGAGCTTCGAGCGTTAGGGCTTGTAGCTCAGTTGGTTAGAGCGCGCGCTTGATAAGCGTGAGGTCGGAAGTTCAAGTCTTCCCAGGCCCACCAGCCTTCGCGCCTGCCGGCGCTTCGGCTCGGCAGGCCAGAAGATGCGCGAAGGCTGTCGCGCCGTAGCCCGAAGGGCGAAGGCGGACTGGTCAACGCGAACTTCGGCCGGCCAATCGTCTCGACGATCGCGCTGCTTGGCATTCGTCTTTCCGGTTATGGGGCCTTAGCTCAGCTGGGAGAGCGCGTGCTTTGCAAGCATGAGGTCGTCGGTTCGATCCCGACAGGCTCCACCAGCCTTCGCGCCTGCGGCGCTTCGGCTCGGCAAGCCATCTGATCGCGAAGGCTGTCGCGCCGGAGCTCGTAAGAGCGGAGGCGGACTTTGCGCCTGACCGACAAACAATTCGTCCGCGAGACAACACTTCGCATCTTCTGATCCTCACCGGGATTACAGAGGACTGCGTGTTATCTGACATCGTGAAGAGGAGATCGATCCGAGTAGGGTCGTGCAAT